>JADYUX010000018.1 GCA_021532125.1 Arcanobacterium haemolyticum | reverse complement strand
AACGATCCTGGTTATCAGGATGGTTCCGGCGCTCCTGGCACCTCTGTTGAGATTGACCAGACGGGCGATACGACGCTGCCCGATGGTACGAAGTTTGCAACGTCGTCGCCGAACGTGACGGTTGATGAGAGCACCGGCAAGGTGACGGTGACCGTCCCGAGCGATGCAGCGGTTGGTTCCGAGATTACGGGCACCGTTACGGTGACTTACCCGGATAAGTCCACTGAGGATATTCCGGTGAAGGTGACTGTTACGGCTCCGCCAACGACGAACGCCGACGAGAACGATCCTGGTTATCAGGATGGTTCCGGCGCTCCTGGCACCTCTGTTGAGATTGACCAGACGGGTGATACAACGCTGCCCGATGGTACGAAGTTCGCCACGTCGTCGCCGAACGTGACGGTTGATGAGAGCACCGGCAAGGTGACGGTGACCGTCCCGAGCGATGCAGCGGTTGGTTCCGAGATTACGGGCACCGTTACGGTGACTTACCCGGATAAGTCCACTGAGGATATTCCGGTGAAGGTGACTGTTACGGCTCCGCCAACGACGAACGCCGACGACAACAATCCGTCGTACCAGCCTGGCTCCGGCAAGCCTGGTACCTCAGTGACCATCGATCAGACGGGTGATACGGACCTCCCAGACGGCACGAAGTTCACAACGTCGTCGCCGAACGTGACGGTTGATGAGAACACCGGCAAGGTGACGGTGACAATCCCCGCCGATGCCGACCCGAACACGCCAATTTCTGGCACAATCACGGTCACGTACCCGGATAAGTCCACCGAGACCGTTCCGGTCACGGTGACGGTTGAGAAGCCTGATGCTGTCATTGATCCGAACCCGGCATACGCCGAGACGGTTGTTCCTGCAGGTAAGACCACAACAGTGACACCGACCAACTCGGGTGATGCGTTCCCAACCGGCACGAAGTTCGCCATTGACCCGAACTTCGAGGCACCGGCCGGATACACCATTTCGATCGACGAAAATTCCGGCACCATTTCCGTGACGGTCGCTCCTGCCGGAAAGAACGGCGCCGATGCAGAATCCGTCACCGTTCCCGTGATCGTCACCTACCCGGATGACTCCAAGGCGACGGTTGACGCTGCAAATGCAGTGTTCCTCCTCGATACCGATGGTGACGGAACGCCAGATACCACCGATCAAGATGACGATGGTGACGGCGTGACGGATACGGAAGAGGAGAAGAACGGTACTGATCCGAAGAACCCGGATACCGATGGTGACGGTGTGAACGACGGTCAGGAGAAGACCGACGCAACCGACCCGAAGAACCCGGATACTGACGGTGACGGTGT